>JADJTG010000015.1 GCA_016711285.1 Sphingobacteriales bacterium | reverse complement strand
GATGATACACCAACCGATGGCAGCGGTGCGCAAGTGACAAGCTAAAGCGATATGGAAATCACTGTAATGAAATCAAAAATCGCAAAAATGAATTGTATCAGATTTTGAGTAATCATACCCGACAAACACTTGCGAAAAAGTGGAAAAGACAGCGACCGCGATTATTGGATGCGGTCTGATGAAGCCAAAGAATATGGTATGATAGGGATTAAAGGATTGGAACGTGCAAAAATAAGTTAGTTTTTTACTTTTTTGAAAAATATATTATAAAAAGCCCTGGAAAGTACGCACTTTCAGGCTTTTGTTTTTTATTTTAAAACCTGCACCCGAGGGGGCCGCCGTCAATAATGCCGCTATATACTGCGGAATTGTTTCCCTTCCTTTGTTCTGAGTCGTACTGTTCTATCACGCGTCGGCGTGCTGACCCCAATTGTTGTTAAAGTGGGCGCTGCAAAGTGGTTGCGCAAAGCATTTTGCAAGGCAGTTATATCATCGGGCGCGGCAGCATCATACCGCTATCGCCCACCGCTCTCTGGGGGCAGCCTGATACATTGAAGTGAGCACGGCAGTTGCGCCCGCTGACATCGCCTCCAACAAGGCTTTCGTTGGCAGGGATTTTCAGAAGAAATAAGCGGTCATATCGCCGCTTCTCTGCCCAACAAAGTGGGTGGTATTGGTGGACTTTCGTTGTTGAGCCAGCCGTGAAACACAACAGGTGTAGCCGTAAACGAGCCGCCAATTCTTCGTCTCTAAATGTGGGCGGTCGGGTCCATCGCCGCAAATATGCAACTCAAAAGGAAAATCGCTCTGGCGGCAACGGTAACATGAGGGCCGCGAAAACTTTGCGCGGCAGGAGGCGACGACCACTGGCTGCGCATTTGCTTTGGGCAAAGGAAATGCGCAGACAGCGGCACCAAAACCTTCGCGGATAACCTGATAGGAACAAGTGCGCTGCAATTGCTGATTGGCTAATTGGGCGAGATAGGCAGAACTCCGGGCAAAATTTCCAAGTAGACTCCATTGGCAACTGCACGCAGCAAAGGCTTCGTAAAAAACGGTAGAAACAAAACGGTCTTGATTATAGTGTGGAAGTATCGCTGCCGTGACTGAGAATGTAGGAATATTGTAGTTTCTTTTTTACCCAACGCGCCAATATACACCGTCGGAACAGCAAAAATGTACGATGCTGTAATTCGTGAAAGTGATTTTTTTTTTTTGCAGATGCATTTTAAAAAACCTTTGCATTCCAGAGGTAGCGCAACATTTCATCAGGCGTACATCTCTTTTTTCGGCGACGGCCGGCGATGCGATAAATATGCAATCGCCGCGCACTTCATAGGCGGGCGGCCCTCAAAAGCCATCGTAACTACCGCGACACCATATTCGCCTAGGCGTAGTGGCGGGCAATGTCGTAGCTGATAGGACTTGCGCTCCGCCCAAAGGCGGAAATTCATAATTTAAAAACAGTATATTCATACCTTATTTTTCAGGTAACGATGCAGCGGTCCGAATTTTTGCCGTTGGCTTCCAAAATACTTCAGTGGTAAGTGTGCCCTTGTTGTAAGGGCTGCCACCTGTGCATCATCTAATGCAAGATAGATACGGGTGTCGTCTGTTTCGCCAATAAAAATTCAGAATAATGAACTCCACGGCTGTTTTTTTCGCGCGGAACTTTTTTGGTATCTACTTTTTACCATCTACATATATTCCGTATTCATCACCCCACTTTGCCGCCTTTTTGGTAAATGCGATATGATGCCAGTTGCCATCGTTAATAAGACCACTGCTTACATAGGCATTGTCGCCGGCTATATCATGTAGCGAAAACGCAAAGAAGCCTCTTCGGTATCGCCGCACGACTCTACCAAAATACCTTCATTTTTTCTGTTGCCCAAGGAGTAGGGAGAACCCGGAAATTCGGTGAAGGAGTGTGTCCAAAAAGCCAACGAAAAAGGTTTGGATAAATCAACGGTGATGTTGGGACGGAACAAAAATGGTGGATTCTCCTTCAGTTTTCGTTAAAGCTCGTGTTGCCGTTTTGTCGGCTTCCAAAACGGGGCAGTTTAGCATCTAAGAAGGGGTCGTAACGCCGCCAACGGTAAATAATACAATCGGGATAGTTTTTTCTAAGGTAATTGTCAATCTAAAAGGTAAAGGACGCGAAGTCGGCAAACCCATTTTTTATCTTTTATTTCGCTGTCAAAAATAATAAAACCCTCGTCGAACCGTATCAGGTTTTTCCACATCTCCTTATAACGCCCCGCCGAATTTTGGAAAAAAATACCCAATTTGGCAGACGGAATATTGTGATTGATTTTTAAAACATCTTTATAGACATTGGAAATAACAAAGCCCGAATTTTGTAAAGTGGAATCTTCTAATCTGGCTAAGAACTTCTCCACATTGTCCTTTTTGAAATGTACCAATTTGGTAGATGAAAAAAAGCGGTTGTATTTGGGATCGTAGGTTTCTAAGGTTTCTGTAAAATAAATAGGATTAAAAATAAAATAACCCAATACCAAAGAAGTAACCATCACTATTGGGCGCAGCGGAAAGCGTGTTACAAAGGGCGTTGAACATTGATTGTTGCTATTAAACCATACGCAAATACTACACAAATAACGGAAGTGCGTAATAGATATAGCGGATTTGGAATAAACGGAAAAAGAACCAATAGTAGGCTACAACTGTGAGCATAAAACTTGCCAGTACAATATAAAACCAACGATTGCGGCGCAGCATTGCCCACGACATACCGGCAAAAATTACCATTAAAACCAAATAAATAAAATTGCTGTCGCCCCACCAATGCTCTACCAAACGACTCGGAAACAGAAATGTATTAAACCAATCTATGTTTTCGTAGGGGTTGGTAAAGCTGAAAGCACGGATTTTTTTATCTAAAAGTTTGTACAATATCCAAGTTGCAATAGTAACAGGAATGAGGCTGTATAAAATTCTGTTCCAGTTGATTTTTCTGATTAATATGATAATATCGGCATACACCAGAATAAAAGATACAGCAGCAATAATCGGAAATACCAAACCGATTTTGATGGTAGAAGAAGGATCTATATTGAAAATATACCAAGATAAAAACAATAAATACAAAACAATGGCGACAATACCCCACAGCGATATTTTCTTTTTCAAAAAAGCCACCTGCATCAAAATATAGGTCAGATAAATTTCCAAAGTGATGAACACAGGATAAAAGGCATATTCCCGAATAACGCGCGAAGTACCCACGCCCCAAGGCGACACTACCCACAGAAAAGCCGCCATCAAACCTGCCGCCGGCGAGAGTAAACGCCCCAAAAAATAAACCGGAAAAATAGCGAGGCTGCTCAATATAATACCCGGTATTTTGGCTACATATACATGCTCATGGTAAGTTTGGGGATTAAAATATACATACAGCCACGATATGCTGTGATTAACCAACCACGCCCGTGTATAATCCGAAGGCACACCGCGCTGCAAATCTTTGGCAGCGTATAAATGAAAATTTTCGTCAAAGGTGGGGTCGTTGTTGTAAATACCATACCATCGCCAAGCCAAGCCAAGCACAAACAGCAGAAAAAGCCATACATATTGCATGCGCGGTGTTTTGAGTGCCGCCGGTATAGATAATTTTCCGACCGAAAGTGTATGATTTTTTATATCAAAAGTATTGAAATAATAAGGCTGCAACATCAGCGTAAAAGCCCATACCCACAAACCGAAGGCAGAAGATGATATATAAATATTGATATTATTGTTGAGTTTGGGAAAAGCAGCTAATACGGCACAATACAAAGATGTAACTAAAAACAGTGCGGTAAATATCCGATGCGGACGACTATCTAAATGGCGCAAAGGAAAAAAAATACGAAATAACCATTCCAAAAAAAACCAATACCTGTCGGCACCATCATAAACCAACTTTCTGTTTTTATGGCATAAAACACCAAAAACAAAGCTAATAATATATACGGTAAACCAGTTTTTGCTAAATTTATCAAACGAGCCTTAATATCCATTGATACGATGATAGTAGAGTAAAATATAAACTTTTTTGATTGCAGAACAAATAGAATTTATATTATATAATGTAAAAAATGCTTGCAATATTAAAAATATGATACGAGCAAAGAAAGCACAAAGATAGACAAAGCCATCGTTTTTGAGCCAATAAAACTTGATTATATTGCCAAATATTTTGTTTTACTATCAAACCTTTTATTTGTCACTTTGTTATAAAACTAAATTTAAAAAAAAAACATCATTATTCCCTTTGGTGAAAAAAAATCAGCAGTTTTATAGGAATTTCTTTGCTTTTTCGGATTGGCTGCCTGCCAACAACGTGTCAAGGTCGCTCCGCTTGCTGCAGCTTCTTCTACTTCTCATACACAAAAAAACATGGAAAACCCACCACAACAAGCCCCCTCTCTTCACAATTTCAGCATTAAGGGCATAGATGGCAAGCCTCTGGATATGGCGAATTTTAAAGGTAAAAAAATATTGCTCGTCAATGTAGCCTCCGAGTGCGGCTATACCAAACAATACGCCCAGTTAGAGGAATTGTATCAGCAATATAAAGACCGCCTTGTTATTATCGGTTTTCCTGCAACGATTTTGGCGGGCAAGAGCCGGCACTGCCACTGAAATACAACAATTTTGCAGCAAAAATTTCGGCGTTACTTTTCCGCTTACCGAAAAAATCTCTATTAAAAAAGACACACACCCTATTTATCAGTGGCTCACCCAACAGTCGCAAAACGGCGTGATGGACGCTTCTGTAATGTGGAATTTTCATAAATTTTTAATAGACGAAAACGGATACTTAGTCGCTTCTTTTGCTTCGCGCGTAGAGCCTTTTGATGAAGAAATTACGAATTTTTTAAAGTAATATTTTCATACATCGGTTTCTAAAGTTGTATTTTTTTGATAAAAAAACACAGGTTTTTGAAAAATTTTATGCTTTTTTAAAGAACAATTACAACTCATAAAATTGCCGCAATGATGACGACTACTCCTGTTTGGCATCCTTTTTCCAAACAAAAAAATGCGCGTATTCCCGTTACCATCGTAGCCGGAAAAGGTGCCCTCTTGTATGCTGCCGATGGCAAAACCTATATTGATGCCGTTGCAAGCTGGTGGGTAAATTTGCACGGACACGCACACCCGTATATCGCCGAGCAGGTGAGCGAACAACTGCATACACTGGAACATGTTATTTTTGCCGATTTTACGCACCCCGCTGCCGAAACTCTGGCACACCGCCTCTTGGAAACCGTGCAATTACAGCAACAAAAAGTGTTTTTTTCCGACAATGGCTCTACGGCGGTGGAGGTGGCTCTGAAAATGGCTTTGCAATATTGGAGTAATGGCGATAAAAGCGAACGCCGCCATATCATCGCCCTGCAAAATGCCTATCACGGCGATACATTTGGAGCGATGGCGGTGGGCGAGCGTAATATTTTCAATCGAGCTTTTCACGATTTTTTGTTTGAAGTACATTTTGTGCCGCCGCCCGAAACCGAAAATTTGGAACAAAGTATCGCAGTTATGCGGCAGCTGTGCAACGAACAAACGGCGGCTTTTATTTACGAGCCTTTGGTGCAGGGCGCAGGCGGTATGTGTATGCACAGCCCCGAGGCTTTGGCGGAATTGCTGGGCATTGCCAAGCAGCACGGTGTACTCACCATTGCCGATGAAGTGATGACGGGATTTGGCAGAACCGATACTTTATTTGCTTCGCAACAAATAAAAAACCCAGCACTCGCCCCCGATATAATGTGCTTCTCCAAAGGGCTTACGGGCGGTACAATGGCTTTGGGCATCAGCACCTGCCAACAGCATATTTACGATGCTTTTTATTCGGATTCTCCTTTGCACACTTTTTATCACGGACATTCCTATACCGCCAATCCGGTGGCGTGTAGGGCTGCATTGGCGAGTTTGGATTTGTTGCTGGAAGAAGATTGTACACAAGCCCGAGCGCATATTGCAGCACAGCACCGCCAATTCGGGCAGCGTATTTTGGAGCGATACAAAGATAAAATACGCGATTTGCGGCAGCAAGGTACTATTATCGCCGTAGAAATCAATGCAGGCGAAGCGGCTCATTATCATCATTCCCTGCGCGATTGCATGTACGATTTCTGTTTGCAGCACGGTGTATTATTGCGTCCTTTGGGCAATGTGCTGTATATAATGCCGCCTTATTGTATCAGTGATGATGAATTGAACACTATTTATGAAGTAATAGAAAAGGGTTTGGCAACAGATTGGGCTGCGCCCACAACAGACATTTGATTTTTTTTTAAAGGCTAAGGTGGAAGTATAAATTCCTCTTCTATTTTCCTTTGCCCTGCAATAAAATCAACACTGTATAAATCATCACTTTAAAATCGTTGATGAGCGACATGTTTTCAATGTAAATCAAATCGTATTTCATGCGCTCTACCATTTGTTCTACATTTTCGGCATATCCGAATTGTACCATACCCCACGAAGTAATACCGGGCTGCACTTTTTGGAGATGGCGGTATTCGGGAGCCTGTTGTATGATTTGGTCTATGTAAAATTTGCGCTCGGGACGCGGACCCACCAAAGACATATCGCCGCGCAACACATTGTAAAATTGTGGCAATTCGTCGAGTCGCCACTTGCGCATCACTTTGCCCCAAACCGTAATGCGCGGGTCGTTTTGGCTGGAAAGTGCCGGACCTCGGCTTTCGGCATCTTCGTACATAGAGCGGAATTTGATGATGTAAAACGGCTTGCCGTATTTGCCGACCCGCTCCTGATAGTAAAGAATATTGCCTTTTGATGACATTTTTACGCGCAAAGCGATGTATAGCAATATCGGCAGCAGCAGCAGCAGCACCGCCACCGATGCGCTTATGTCTATGGCGCGTTTGATGCGGCGTTGCCACAAAGGCATCAGATCGGGATATATTTCTACCAATGCTGCCCCGCGAACGTGATTCATTTTTACTGAGCCGGAAAGAATGTCATACATATCAGGAATAATTTTAATTACAATTTCGGTATTTGCCAGTGCGTTGAGCATTTCGTTGAGGCGGTGGTGTTCGGAAGTTTCTATCGCAAACACTACCTCATCAACATAATATTGCTCGCACAGGCTGCGTATGTCTTCGCTATTGCCCAAGCAGGGCAGGTAATTGTCAAGTTTTGCACCGTTTTTATCTGCTATTTTTACATAACCCACAAATCCGTAACCGATGGAGTGGCGTTTGAAAACGATTTCTTCGTATAGTTGCAGGGCTTTCAGATTGCTGCCTACCAATAAGGTGCGGTAGCGGATACTGCCACTGTGGAGCTGTGCTTTGGTGAAGGTGAGCAGCAGTAGCCGCCCGCCGAAAGTAAAACCAAATTGCAACATAAATAGAACTGCTATCAAATAATAATATACTTGATAATTTTCCACAAAATCATCTAACAACAAAGCAAAGAACAAAATTAATACTCCCAGTGTCGTTTGTGCCAAAGTGCGCGACAATTCTGCCAACCGCGATTTTTTATAAATATCGTGATAGGTATCACTTAAAAAATACAATAACAACCACCCGACCGGAATTAAAGCAATACCTAAATAATATTGTTTGTTGGCAAGCAGCGATATTTCAAAATAATTGCTTTCAATATAGATTTTGCGGTACAAAAAAAACAAAGTCCACGTCAGCACCGCCGCTATATAATCGCTGAGTACATAAAAAAGAATTCCTATTTTTTTTACCTGATGCAAGAGTATGTAAGTTTTTCTGTCCTGTTTCTTTCAATTCTGTATATGTAATAAAATGTGCCGTAGTACCGAGATAAGTTCATTTTTTTATAGAAAATAAAATGTACGACTGTGATGATGAGAACATCAGCGCGGCGCACCGACTAATTTGATATTGTCCCACACAAAACGCGCTTTACTGAGGCTGTCGGGCAGGGTGGCGGCAAAGCGTATTTCATAAAAAGAGGCATCTAAAAAGGCGGCGGCTTCGCTCAAATCAATATAAATTTTATTGCGCTGTGTTTTGGGCGATATACTCAGCAAATCCATCTCCTGTGCATTGTTGTTTTTATAGCCCACCAACGATACGCTAAAAACCGCCTCATTTTTATAATCCAACTCCAAATAAGGCATCACCTGCGACAAATCCCATGCATACAACTCAATAGTGCCTATATGAAAAGTAGGGTTGTCGGCAGAAAGCAACACCGTTGCACTGCGTTCGCCTTCCAATACCAAACTATCTATTGCAGTAATATCCAAATCATTTTCATCATCTTCATCTTCCATCATATTTTGCGATTCAAAATCATCTATCAGGCTAAACTGACAATTGTCGTGATAGCTCACACTTGGTACTAATAGGACGTTTTGAAGCGGCTCGAGGTTGCGTGTGGTGCTATAAAAAGTATGCAGAGGCGAAGCAATACGATTCGTGGAACTGCCGTTGCGCATCAGTACGGGGGCGATGTCGATTTGGGTGGCTCCCTGCGACAGCACCGGCACGGTGGCGGGCAAGGGAAATACGCCGATATTTTGTTGGTTAATAAAAACCATTATATCGGTAAATTTTGACGACGCACTGCCTTGTGCGCCGCCCTGTGTATCTACCAATACAGTATCAATGTGCAAATAAGCGGGCAGGGGTTCATCGCCGGTGCCGATGTCGCAGGCAGCGAAACAGCTCAATAATACGACAAAAACCGTACAGCAAACAGCAGGACGCAAGTAGTTTAACATCATTCGTTTTGGAAAATAAAATAAATACTGTTCCCCTTTGTGCGGGGAACAAACCAAAATGCAAAGGTAGCAATTGTATGCCAAAAAGCCTACTGAAAAGGCTTATTTATGCCTGCGTTGTACAAAATATAAAAATAGGTAAGCCAAAATTTGAATATTACAGATAGATGTGTTATTTTTCAGTTATAAATTGATGATATTCTTTAATTTATTAATCTTAACTAAAAAAAATCCACTTTTTTTATGAAAACTTTATGGTGTTTTTGCTGCTTGGTCTGTTTTCCTTTGTATATGCAGGCACAACTAATTTGGGAGCAGGACTTGGAAATGCCGCTCGGTGGTTTTGAAAGAATCAACATTCAGGAAACAGCAAGTGGCGGTTATTTTATCAATGGTGCGGGCAAAATAAACGACAGCACCCACCTATTTATGATGAAATTAGATGCAGATAGGAATAAATTGTGGGAACACACTTATCCATTGCCGATGCAGCCTGCATACGATGACCACCACTATGGCACGCGCGCTTTTTGCACCTACGAAGACAGCCTGATGCTGCAAGCCATTATCTATCAACCCGACGGCACCTTTTTAATTTACACATGGCTGTGCGATGCTCAAGGAAATATTATGAACCAAAAAGTAGAGCAGAAAGAGGAGGTAGATTATGCTTTTATAACGATTACTACTTTTGATGTACCCGTTTTGAGAATATAAATAGTAGTTTATACGGAGATTTTTTTACGACAAAAGGGTTCTTTAAAATATCACAGGAAGGCGAATTTATTCAAATAACAAAAATAGGAGCGCAGGGTGGAACGGTATGGACGCAAAATTTTTCTGAAAAATGTATTTATAAATCTTATAAAAAAACTGCTTATAATGGAGGCTTCGCAATAAAAGCTGATTTGCTCACTGAAAATGATACCATTCCCATTAATATTCAATATGATGCTGCCGGCAACTTAATGTGGTGGGAGAAACTATATGTTGATGAAATTCCCTTGTTTTTAGGCTACAAAAGTGTCAGCATCACTCCTTATCAAGTTACTTGTATTGAGGATATTGATATTTATTTCAGAAAAAAACTAATAGGTAATAGCTATGGTATAAACATTGGGATCGAATGTCTTACTACACCTTATTTATATATATACAATAAATATTGGCAATATACCCTGTCAAATGGAACTATGCTACTCATTAGCAGAAATACAGCTAAAGAAACTTTAGTGTCAATAGCTTGCCCCTATAAAGCTATACCCTCTGCGGCAGATCTCAAAGACTCTGGCGATTTTAAAGAAATCACAAAGGGTATAATAGCGTATAAAAAAACTTCCCCCTCACCCTCTTTACCTCTATTGCGTTGGTCGCTCAGGGAACAAATGTATAAATTTTCTATTCCGGCGGGCAGTAAGCACACACTTCGTGTAGATACTATAGGAGCAGATGTAAAAAAAATAGTACGCGCACCTGATTCTGTAAGTATCAATTTATTAGGCTATCGTTATAGCGAGCAAGCTGTTTTGGATAGTTTGGTTTTTGAAAATAATTATCCAGAGAACAATGATTTTTATGTAAAACTGTATCAGCACCGTGACAGCATACAGCGCGATTCCAGCACTTGGTATCGTCCGTTTGATAAATCATATACACTTGAAAATTTGCCTGACGGGGTTTATACAATACATCTTTTGAACAATGATGAAGAAATAAAAACTTCTGTTTTCACAGTGAGTGAACAACCCTTAGTGCCGCAAGTATCTACTTATAACTATGCCGAAAACCCCGAACCAAATCTATATCAATATTGCAAAGAATTTATGCCTGATACTTTATACGCTCAGGGAACAAATATAAAGTGGTATGAAATGCTTGCTGATAGCATTTATGCGTTGCTGGCAGAGGGTAATACATATTTTCCAACCTCTAATGATCAGGTTATCTATGTGTCGCAAACAACTGCTTTAGGATATGAAAGTGAAAAACTGGCAATTACGCTTGAGCCGCTGCCGCCTCCGAATTTGGGTGGCGGATATTTTAATTTGTATGAGCAACCAGGTAGTTGCGATGTTACTTTTGGGTACAATTGTTTATATTGCGTTGCATATTGTGTGGACGATGAATTTCCTTTTGTGCTTCAAGTAGGATTGCAATCTATTAACTTCTATAAAGATGGTGTCCCCATTTCAGCACCATACGTTGGAAATCAATACGACTACAATTACGCCTGTCTGTGTCTTGGGCATTGTAATTATTATGCTACGAAGGGCAATGGGGTTTATACGATAGAATTTTATCTTAAAAATGAATATGGTTGTGAAAATGTAATTGCTCATGATTTTAATGTTATCACCTACCCTGATATTGATAAAAAAGTAACAGTGTGCACAGATGATCCTGCTATTGAGTTGGCTGGTGAAAATTTATTGTGGTATGACAACAGTGGAGCTACCTTATTGGGGCAAGGAAATACTTTTGAAATATATTCACCCGGATTTTATCAGGTATCTCAAACGGTAAATGGGGTAGAAGGTCCAAAATGCAAATTTGAGGCTACACTTCAATCGCCGAATTACGACCCCTTCAATCCCAACGACTGTTATAAGCAGCAGCTCGCCGATATAGCAGCAGGTGGCACGAGCAGCATAGGAAATATATCAATAGACGATGTGGCAGTTACTTTTCCGCCCACCGCACCCAACTACACTGACATGACCAAAGAAGATGGCGGCGGCAAACAGGGTTCGCTTGCCTTTGTTCCTACTTCTCGTCGCTTTTCCATAGCCCCCAATCCGGTGGAAGATGTTGCGATATTGCGCCTGCCTGCCGATATGGAGGTGGAACTTCGTTTGTGGTCGGCAGCAGGAAAATTGTTGTGGGAGCAACAAAAAGCGGCAGATGGCGAACGCATAACAATGGCAGATTTAGCGGCGGGCGTATATTATGTGGAGTTGCGCTCGGCGAGCGGCGTATATAGTATGAAATTAGTGAAAATTGACAAGTAGCTGCTGCGATATAAAATAGGTGAGCCAAAATTTGAATATTACAGATAGATGTGTTAATTTTTAGTTACAAATTGATGATATTCTTTAATCTATTGATTTTAACTAAAAAAAATCCACTTTTTTTATGAAAACTTTATGGTGTTTTTGCTGCTTGGTCTGTTTTCCTTTGTATATGCAGGCACAACTAATTTGGGAGCAGGACTTGGAAATGCCGCTCGGTGATTTTGAAAAAACCAATATTCAGGAAACGGCAAGCGGCGGCTATTTTATCAATGGTGCGGGCAAAATAAATGACAGCACTCACCTATTTATGATGAAATTAGATGCAGAAGGGAACAAATTGTGGCAGCGCACTTATCCATTGCCGATGCAGCCTGCCTATGATACCCTCAACTATGGCACACGCGCTTTTTGCACCTACGAAGACAGCATATTGCTGCAAGCCGTCATTTATCAACCCGACAGCACCTTTCTGCTTTACACTTGGCTGTGCGATGCTCAGGGAAATATTGTGAACCAAAAGTAGAGCAGAAAGAGGAGATAAACGAATATGATTATTTCTATGGTCATTATGGTTTCGGCGGTTTATACACACTAAAACCCTTTGTTTATGATCAACCTGTGCCGTATAATGCCGTAAAAACAATAAATGGTTTTTATAAAGCAACGGAAGATGACGGTTTTATTCAATTACAAAAATTAGATGTAGAAGGCAATATTATATGGAAAAATGCCTTTCCTTTTGAAAGCACCCTGCAAAGTTTACAATCAATTGACGATTATTACTTGATGATTAATGGGAAAATAAAGCAAGGCGACCAATGGCAATCTATCACCATTAAATACAACAGTGAGGGAGAAATGCTGTATTGGGAAAAAGAACATACCAACGCTGCTGCAGACTGCGGATATTTTTATAAATTAAAAGGCTCACCCTATGCTCAAGTATTTAATAACGGAGTATTTTATTATATAAATTATGAATATGGATATTGCGATAAAAAATTCGGTGGCGGTGCTGCACCAATAGGCACCTATGAATATATTGATTATGAAAAAGATTATACTATTTTGAGTAATGGAACAGCACTCATGGGCGTAGAAACACAGGTAGCAAAATATCATAATATTTGGAGTACTCCTTTGGGGATTTTGGGTACCATAGGCGGCTCTTATACTTTCGGCAATTATTTTAAGGGAAACGGAAAAATTTTGTACTGCCGCCGTTCCAAAGACATTTCAAATATCATGGAAATAGATGTGCGTAATACGATAGTAGATCCCATTGTCATTGCCTGCTCCCTTACGATAAATATAAAATAGCCACCGATAGTGTAGTCGTAAGTACCATTCCGCTTTCTGCCAATACCGATTCCCTTAATTTTACTTACTACGGTTGGCGTTTTTCTGAAAAAGTAGTGTTAGACAGCATCTATATTCAAAATGATTACCCCAACAGCAATAATATTTATATACACTTGCTCCAACACAACGAAATTGATAATGTCAATCGTTCTGATGAGATGATTTTTAAACCTTTGCGCCACATTTTAACGATTAATGAGCTACCTGACGGGATTTATACAGTTTCGGTGTTGGATAATGGAATACCAATAAAAACCTTTTCGCTCAATACCAACGAAGTGCCTACACCCCCTCCTGTTACTGCTGCTCATGCTGTTTATCAGTCTGCTCCCAATGTATTTGAATATTGTAAAGGCAGCCCCGCTGACACGCTTTATGCACAAGGCGAAAATATTAAATGGTATAAATTGGGTTCTTTTAACGCTTATGAAATTTTGGCTGAGGGAAATATGTATGTCCCTGCTTCCAATGTACAAGAGATTTATGTGTCACAAACAGTTGGCGGCTGGGAAAGCGACAAAATGAAAATAACATTAAAAGAAATGAACTTGTCGGGTCCTCTGGGCGATTTAAATGGTCAATACCAAGTAAATTGTAAAACTGTACTTATGTACAGAACAGGCAATGAAATAAATATTTATAATCCGCCTCCGGGCATTTGTTCTTATGATGGTATCCAAGTAAAAAGTTATGATATATACAGAAATAATGAACTTTATAAAATACATGAAGGCTGTGGATTGAGTTCTACAATAACACCGATAGCGGTAGAAGAAACAGGTACTTATCACTTGGTAATACATGTAGAAAATGAATACGGTTGCAAGGCAGATGAAATTACAAGCTCTGTTACTATCAATAATCTTCCGCCCGAAAATGTAGCAGATTCTTATTCTTTATGCGAAAATAATGCAGAAATAACCGTAATAGGTGAAAATATAGAATGGTATGAAACTGAACCCGAACCAGATCTTCAAGGCAATGCTCAGATCATTAATAAAATCGCCGAAGGAAATACTTTTACTGTTCCGCACACAGGGTCTTACGGTGTGTCGCGCACGATGAACGGAATGCAAAGCTTACCTTGCTTTTTTACAGCTACACTTCAATCGCCGAATTACGACCCCTTCAACCCCAACGACTGTTATAAGCAGCAGCTCGCCGATATAGCAGCAGGTGGCGTAAGCAGCATAGGAAATATATCAATAGGCGATGCAGCAGTTACTTTTCCGCCCAGTGCACCGAACTACGCCGACATGACCAAAGAAGATGGCGGCGGCAAACAAGGTTCGCTTGCCTCTGTTCCTACTTCTCGTCGATTTTCCATAGTCCCCAATCCGGTGGAAGATGTTGCAATATTGCGCCTGCCTGCCGATATGGAGGTGGAACTTCGTTTGTGGTCGGCAGCAGGAAAATTGTTGTGGGAGCAACAAAAAGCGGCAGATGGCGAACGCATAACAATGGCAGATTTAGCGGCGGGCGTATATTATGTGGAGTTGCGCTCGGCGAGCGGCGTATATAGTATGAAATTAGTGAAAATTGACAAGTAGCTGCTGCCACAACAGAATTTTTTTCTTGTGGGCGGATATAAAATTTTATAGGCACACAGCCAAAATAGCTGTATTTTGGTCGTTGAATATAAAGTTATTGTATGATTTATGAATTTAAAGGCTTTATTCCCGTAGTCCACGAAACGGCATTTGTACACCCGCAAGCTGTAGTTACGGGCAATGTCATCATCGGAAAGCACGTCTATATTGGACCCGGAGCAGCCTTGCGCGGCGATTGGGGCGAAATCGTCATCGAAGACGGCTGCAATGTGCAGGAAAATTGCACCATTCACATGTTTCCGGGTGTATGTGTGCACCTGCGCGAAGCGGCTCATATCGGACACGGAGCTATTATTCATGGTGCCCACATCTGTCGCAACTGCTTGGTGGGAATGAATGCCGTATTGATGGATAATGTAGTACTCGGCGACGAAAGCATCGTGGGGGCTTTGTCTTTTGTAGCAGCCGACACCATCGTTCCTTCGCGTAGTTTGTTAGTGGGCAATCCGGCGCGTATCATCAAGCAGGTCAGCAATGAAATGCTCGCGTGGAAATCCGCCGGCACTGCCCTTTATCAGCAATTGCCGCAGGAGTGCCGCGAATCATTGCGCCCTTGCGAACCCCTGCGCGAAATGCCGCTCAACCGTCCGCCGCAAGAAAAACTCTATCATACTTGGAACAACATCAAGCCGCCCACATCACAACAACCATAAAAAGGAACACTGTGCTTTTTTTTATTTTTTTTAAAAAGCATTCAAACGGGATATTTTTATAAAAATTTCAATAATATTTATTGGCAGTTCGCCGCAGTTCAGCCTTTTTTGATTTTTTATTCATCAAACAATAGTAAGATTTTTTTAAAACACACACAACAGATTGATTATATGAAAAACATTGTCATCAGTGGAGCTACTTTCGGTATCGGAAGAGCCATTGCCGAAAAATTTGCCGCCGAAGGATTTAATATCGCCATTTGTGCTCGCAACAGTGCTGCTTTACAAGCCATGCAAGCGCGTATGAAAACTCAATATCCGGCGGTGCATACCTTCACTTTCAAAGCCGATTTGTCGCAAAAAACACAAGTAAATGATTTCGCAGCTTTTGTGTTGCAACACTTTTCGCATATTGATATATTGGTGAATAATGTAGGTGTATTTATCCCCGGCAGCCTGATTGCCGAAGCCGAAGGCGTTTTTGAACAGCAAATGCAAACCAATTTATATAGTGCATATCATCTCACAAGAGCCTTGTTGCCGGCGGTATTGCGCAGCACACAAAAGCCACATATTTTTAATATCTGCTCTACTGCCAGCATTGTACCTTATCTCAACGGCGGCTCGTATTGCATCAGCAAATACGCCCTTTTGGGGTTTTCAAAAGTATTGCGCGAAGAACTCAAAAGCAAGCAGGTGCGTGTAACGGCTGTGCTGCCCGGAGCCACACTCACCCAGTCGTGGGAGGGTACGGAAGCCCCGACGAGCGTTTTATGCCCGCCGAAGATGTGGCACAGGCTCTTTGGAACACCTATCAACTTTCGGAACGCACCGTAGTGGAAGAAATATTGATGCGCCCGCAATTAGGAGATTTTTAAATAAAGAGGTCAAAAATTTTTTTGAAAATTTTTTTGAAAAAATTTGGAGATGTAAAATCAAATGCCTTATCTTTGTGTCGCTTTTAAACAGTAGGGCAATGGTTACAGGTTGCTGTCCTTGTTAAGCTGTACATCAGCAGAAGTAGCTCAGTTGGTAGAGCATAACCTTGCTAGGTTAGGGTCGCGAGTTCGAGTCTCGTCTTCTGCTCTCAAGATGACCCGCCTATCTTTTATATGAGGGCGGGTTTTTTTCTGAAAAGCACGATGCCCAGGTGGTGGAATCGGTAGACACGCAGGACTTAAAATCCTGTGACACTTAAATGTCGTGCGGGTTCAAGTCCCGCCCCGGGTATTTTTTTAAAAGCAAAAGCGGCTGCAAACACTTGCAGCCGCTTTTTTTATTTCCGACCAAATATGTTTTTTTTCTTGACAAAGAGGCGGTGTCGTCATTTAAAATAAATGATGAACAAAAATCGCATTTTTATCGCCTTATTGCAGCCGCACCGAAGCCAATAGTTTTTCTATTTCCTGCTCGTGAAAATTGCGGCGGTCTGCCCATATCCATATCAAAATGCGGTAGCGGTGTTGTTTGCCCTCCACAAAGTAAAAATAATAGCGGATAGTCTGTTGCAAGTCTTTTTTTTCTGTACCCACCGTACCTTCCACTTCGCAGCGCAGGGTGGGGTGGGGCTGCTGCTGCACCACCCGCAAAGGTGATGCCGCCGGCTCAAAAAGATGCGTTTTGAGGTCAGTGACTTCATTTTGGGCAAGGGTGGTGAGGCTGCTGTCGGCGGCAGAATGAAGCGGAAAACTGTCCACGACCATATAAAAATTGCGAAAAAAATTCACAAACTGCAAGGGCGACTTATCGCTGAGTTCGGTGGTTTTTTCTATATAGGGCGGCACTTGAAAAGCAAGTTCGCCGCCGAATTGTTGTGGCTGCCAAGGTTGATGCTCGTAAGAGCAAGCCGCCCAAGCTCCACAAAGCAGCAGTACAAAAATTATTCTACAAAACATAAATATATATTTTTTCCGTACCTCAAAAGTAAAACCTCTTTTCTTGTAAATAAAGAAAATTTGGCAATAGTTGTTTTTTACAACCTCAGAAAGAAATGCTTGCCCCAAGTTGTGTATATTTGCCACAGTTTTTTGTATGGCACTGTCACACGCTTTCACGATAGATTTAGAAGATTGGTATCACGGCATAGAGCTGGAACTCAACGAGTGGAAAGGCAAAGAGCAACGATTGCGCAAGGGTTTAGACCCCCTCTTGCAACTCTTAGACGATACGAACACCAAGGCTACCTTTTTTTGTTTGGGTTGGATAGGCAAGCACTATCCCGACCTCATCAGAACGCTGCACCGCAACGGACACGAAATTGCTTCACACAGCTATTGGCACAAAAAAGTGTATAGCCAGAATAGGGCAGCATTTGAAGAGGACGTAAAAATGTGCAACGGCGTATTCTCCGACCTCACCGGCGAGGCAGTGCGCGGCTTTCGCGCTCCTTTTTTTTCCGTCACACGGCAATCGCTGTGGGCTTTGGAAGTGCTCAAACAACAGGGCTACGACTACGATTGTTCTATATCGCCGATAGTGACGTGGCGGTATGGTATTGAGGGCGCACCCGAAAATTTATATTATCTCCGCGATGTAGATTTGTGGGAATATGGCTTATCCACCACTTCTTTTTTTTGGAAAAAATGGGCGATAGGCGGTGCGTATTTTCGTATTTTTCCTTATTTTATATTTAAAAAAGGCTTTGCTGCCCTACAAAAACAACAGCAAAGCGGTATGTATTATTGCCACCCCTGGGAATACGACCCCGAACACCCCTATTTGCCGCAAATGGAATGGAAAGCAAAACTCACCCACTACACAGGGCTGAAAAAATGCTGCCGCGCACCCGACAAATGCTGCAAAATTTTCATTTACTACGGTCGCTGCGCTGATCGGGCAACAACAACATTTAAAAACAAGTCGCTCCATATCCCTGCATTGATGCCAAAAACCAAAATTATGCAAACGATGACGTGGATGGCTCCGGGTGGCGGTGTGGACATCAACGTGTATGCCACCATCAAGGAACTGCGCCACAAATACGATTTTTCGGTGGGCGTGGGCAATACCATCGTCCACAACGAATTTGAAGATTTGCCCGAAATTCCCATTCATCAATGTCCGCACTTGGGCAGAGAAATCAGATTATGGAAAGATATACGCTCCATTTATTTTTTTTATCGCTTGTTTAAAAAAGAAAAAACAGACATTGTTTATACCCACGAAGCAAAAGCAAGCGTAATTACACGCGTGGCGGCGTGGTTAGCAGGTGTTCCGGTGATTATTTTTGGATTAGAGGGCGTTACTTTCAACGACCCGATGTCGGAGGCAAAACGCAAGTTTTATATATATGTAGAAAAACTCACGATATGGATGAATGATTTTATTGTGCCGGTAGGTAGCGATGCCATTTATCATTATCACAAACATGGCTTGGGCAATCGTATTCCGTATCAGATTATCCGCAGTGGCATAGACGAAACAAAATTTGTTCTTTCCAACGCCGCCCAAGTGCGCCGCGCGCGCCGCCATCAACTCGGTATTGCCGATGATGAAGTGCTGCTGACTATGGTGGGGCGTTTTGCGGTAGGAAAAAACCACCGTGAGTTGCTCGCTATTTTGGCAGAAGTGCTGCCCCATGCTCTGCATACCAAAATGCTCTTTGTGGGCGATGGCGAAGAAATGGAGAATTGCAAACAACTGGCGCACCGCTTGGGCATCTCCGAAAAAGTTGTTTTTTACGGTCATTCCACCGAAGTACCCGAATGGCTCTATGCCTCGGATATTTTTGTGTTTGCGTCTTTGCGCGAAGGGCTGCCGCGCGTGGTGGTGGAGGCGGGTTATACGCGCCTGCCAGTTATTTGCTACGAAGTAGAGGGTGCACGCGAACTCATAACAGACGGCGAAAGCGGATTTATTGTAGAAAAGAAACCGCCCGCAATATTTAGAAAAACTGCTGCTGCTTATCCAAAAACCCGCACTGCGCCTGCAATTCGGTACAAAATTATTGGAGTGGGTGGCACAGGAATATACCAAAGAACGAATGATTGCAAATTTAGATGAACTTTTCAGCCGTTTGGCGGCAGGTATTAAAAAGTAATAAAAAAGCTCCCTGATGAACGGTAAACTGTATATAAATTCTGCTTTATCGTATATCTTTGCAGCCAACTTATTTATTTTTTTTTGTTATGAACCAAAACAGTCAAGACGTAAAAAAATTTTTTCACGGCTATGCACGCGGCTTTGATGCAATTTACGGACATACCGACACGCGTGGCACTGTAGGCAAACTCATCGATAAGTATTTGCGCCGCACTATGTTTTTGCGCTTTCGCGAAGTGCTTAAAGAAACCGCCAAACCCTCCATTCAAAGCGTAGTGGACGTGGGCTGCGGACCGGGCAGGTATGTGTATGAATTGTTGGAGCAAGGCAAAGAAGTATTAGCCTTGGATTTGGCGCAGGGTATGTTGGATATAGCCGGACAGGTGGCTGCACAAAGCAGTAATAAAGGAAAGGTTCGTTTTTTGTTGGGCGATTATATGGATTTAAAACTCGACAAAAAATATGATGCCGCTATTTTAACCGGTTTTTTTGATTATATAGAAAAGCCTGTATCGCTTTTGCTCAAACTCAAACAAGAAGTGAGCAAAGAAATTTATGCCAGCTTTCCGCAATCGGGGGGCTTTTTGGCGTGGCAACGTCGTATCCGCTATCGTCAGCGCAATTGCCCTTTGTATTTGTACAGCAAAATGATGTGGAGAAATTGATGAAAGAGGCGGGTTTTAGCAATTATACGATTCAGGATTTTGGGCGCGATTATTTTGTGAAAATCGTGTTGTAAAGCCGCCGCTACACGATGATAAAGCACATCAGCAGTTTACAAAATCCATTTATCAAAAATGTTCTTTTGTTGCAGGAAAAAGCGCGTGAACGGCGTTTGCAGCACAAAGCAGTGGTGGAAGGCTTGCGCGAAATAATGCTGCTCGCCACCACCGACTTGCAAATAGAACAGCTCATATTTTGCCCTGATTTTGTTGCCGAAAACGAAGCAGTCGCTTTCGCCGAAAAATATGGGGGAGCTACTTTCGGTGAGCAGCGAAGTATTTGAAAAAATCACTTATCGCGGGGCGGCGGCACAATATGTGGCGGTGGTGCGCACTGTTATTCTCCATTGCGGCAATTATCGTTGCCGCCTGCTGCTTTGGTGTTGGTGCTCGAAGCCTTAGAAAACTGGGGAAATATTGGTGCGGTATTGCGCAGTGCAGATGCAGTAGGTGCAGATGCGGTGTTGTTGTGCGATGTTGCAGGCGATTTGTACAACCCTAATCTCATACGGGCGAGTTTGGGTAGTGTATTTACTGTGCCCTTGGCGGTATGCAGCAGCGTAGAAGCCATTGATTTTTGTCGGAAACAGCAACTTCGGATTTATGCCACCCATTTAGAAGCCGCCGAGTGGTATCATCAGCAGGATTATACGGCAGCTTGTGCCCTTGTGATGGGTTCAGAAGCGTGGGGCATCAGTGCGCTGTGGCAAGAGGCTGCTGCTGCACGCATCAAAATACCGCAAAAAGGAATTGTGGACTCTATGAATGTGTCGGTGGCGGCGGCAATTATGCTCTACGAAGCCGCCCGACAGCGCGGTTTTGGATAAATATAAGTCTTACAAAAAAAATAATCCGATATTCTTATTCCCCCATCTCCAAAACGGGTAATTGTAGTACCGGCTCATTGAGTTGTATGGTGCTGCGGAAATATATCAAGTACAAAATACCAAACAACATAATTAATTTGATAATGAGGCTGATGTATTTAAAATCGGAGGATTTGTCGGCATACCACAGCAAATACACCACATACAGCAAGGGCAGTTGCAAAAAAGAAAAAACCAACACCACCGAGCGTTGCAGTTGGTAGCCCCACTCCACGCGCTGATACATAAATAGGGCTGCCACAATAAAAATAGCCAAAACCGCCGCTATCATTTTGGCAGGACGCAAACCCAGCACTAAGGGCAGCGTGCGGCAGCCGATGGCTTCGTCGCCCTGCATATCCTCCATATCTTTTACCACTTCGCGGAGCAAGGTGGTCATAAAAGCAAAAAAGCATAACCCAAAAAATATTGTAAAATAACATTGTCTTTTAAAGGCACTTCCAAAATTTCTTTCTTGAACAAGGTGGGTTCATAAGCTGCCACCATCAGCACCACCAAGGCAGTGAGCAAAGCCACGAGTATATTGCCAATCAGAAATTTTCGTTTGAAATAATTGGAATAATACCACAACAAACTCGCCGCCCCCTACATGAATAAATCCCAAACGCGGCACTCCCACGCGCACCGCCAAATAAAAACCCAAAGCAATGCCCAAAGCATTAAAAAACAAATGCCACAAGATGGCGGCGCGGCGGCTGATGCTTCTGTTGATAAAAATACGCTCCGGCTTATTGATTTCATCGGCTTGCACATCAAAATAATCGTTGATGATATAGCCCGCCGCCGCAATACATACCGTAGAAAACACCAACAAAGCAAATTCGTAGCTGCTTAAAGACAGGGTGTGTCCGGTGATGCTGTAAACAGGCTCTATAATGCAATAGTACAACAGTAATTGCGTGAGTATGATATACAATAAATTAGGAATCCGAATCAATTTTAGAAAAGGGATAAAAATATTCATATAGAAAAAATTAAAGACAAAATAGTCTTTTTTTGTTGTTGTATTTACAATTTTTTTAACTTTGCAGCGAAAATAAAAAATAATATCAACTCTATGCCTTTATATAATCGCATTGACCGCCGCTTGCTCAAAAAATATATGCAGGAAAGCCACGAAGAGCGCGTTACTTTGTCATTTTACCGCTATGTATATATCCCCGAACCGCAATCTTTGCGCGATGAGTTGTACCTTGTTTGGGAACATTTTGGCGTAATGGGGCGCGTATATATCGCCACCGAAGGCATCAACGGACAAATTTCTGTGCCCAAAGAGCATTATGACGAGTTTAAAGCCGAGTTGTATGCCCGCGAAACATTTAATAATATGCGCTTGAATATTGCAGTAGAAGCACAGGCAAAATCATTTTTTAAATTAAAAATACAGGTAAAATACAAAATTGTAGCCGATGGTTTGTCGGACGACACTTTTGATGCTTCCAAATGCGGTACGCACCTCAACGCCGCCGCTTTCAACGAAATGGCTGACCGCACCGACACCGTGATGGTGGATATGCGCAACCACTACGAAAGTGAAGTGGGACATTTTAAAGGTGCAATATTACCCGATGTGGATACTTTCCGCGAGTCGCTGCCCCTGATTAAAGATATGCTGCAAGCCCACCGCGACAAAAACATTCTGCTCTATTGTACCGGAGGTATTCGCTGCGAAAAAGCAAGTGCCTACTTCAAACACGAAGGTTTTGAAAAAGTGTATCAGTTGGAGGGCGGTATCATCAAATACGCGCAAGATGCACACACAGGGTTTGGAAAATAAATTTATCGGTAAAAACTTTGTGTTTGACGAACGCTTGGGCGAACGCATTTCTTCTGATGTTATCGCACATTGTCACCAGTGCGGCAGCCCCTGCGATGCCCACACCAACTGCGTGAACGAGGCTTGTCATCTGCTCTTCATTCAATGCGATGCCTGCCGCGCTAAATTCGACGGCTGCTGCTCGCACCATTGTCAGGATTTTATCCGCCTGCCCGAAGAAGAACAACGCCACCTACGCAAAACCGGCATACGCGAAGTGCGCAATGTATTTCGCAAAGGGCGTGCCGAGCATTTACTGCACAACGAAGATTAACTTTTCGGTAGTGCTTAGTTTTGAATGATGAGTTATTAGTTAAGTATATCATTTTTAATGATTTGTATCGTTGATCATCATTCAATATTTAACACTATCAACTTTTTAATAAAAGTAAGAATAAAATTATTTTTCTTTCAACAACAACTTTTACAAAGCTAAAAGTTGTTGTTGAAACTTTATTTTTGTAAAGAAGGTAACAGCAATAGCAGCAGCCCCAAAGAAATGCCCAAGCCGTTGGCGATTAAATCAATTACATCAAACTGCCGCCCCTGCAAAAAAGCCCCTTGTATAATTTCTATCACAAAACCACCTGCAAAAATACCCGCTATCACTTTTTTTATTAGTGGTGCAGAAGGATTTTTTCCGTAAAAACGCCTGTGTTCTATGATAAATGCTGCCATCAAAACGGCATAAAACATCAAATGGATAAATTTATCTATAAAATCAAAATCAAGCAACGACAGGCGCGGCAGGGCGTTGGAGGGCAAAACAGAAAGAAAGACAATGAGATATGCCCACATTGCCGTAAAACGATAAGGAACTAACATAATAAGAAGAAAAAATACAAAAGCGAGGCACCAACTAAGAAACCGCAGCTTCGTAAGCGGCAGCATCTAAGAGTGCATCTACCTGTGCAGGGTCGCTGATTTGTATTTTTATCATCCACGCCTCGCCGTAGGGGTCTTTATTGACGGCTTCGGGGTTGTCGTTGAGGGCGGTATTGATTTCAATAATTTTTCCCGACACCGGCATATATAAATCCGACACTGTTTTTACGGCTTCTATCGTGCCGAAAATATCGTTTTGCTCAAGGGTTTGCTCGAGCGTTTCAATTTCTACATACACGATGTCGCCCAATTCGCGCTGGGCAAAATCGGTGATGCCTACAACGGCGATATTGCCATTTTCAAGGCGAAGCCATTCGTGGTCTTTGGTATAGCGCAAATCGCTGGGAAACTGCATAGGATAAGATTGCAATATTGTTTTAGTGCCTCAAAGATAGTGTTTTTCTGTGGTATGCCGATTTTGTTGTGCAGAGTTTGTCAATTTTTGCCGTATTTTGTACAAATTTTTTTTTCTTGTATGCACAAGGTTACTTATATTGCTTTGTTGCGAGGTATTAATATCGGCAAACGCCGCGTAAAAATGGAGGCACTCAAAAATATTTTTGCGGCGATGGGTTTGGAGCAGGTGCGCACCTATATCCAAAGCGGAAATGTGGTGTTTCAAGCGCAGCCCCTGCCAGAAGTTTCCGAATTAGAAGCCGCTATCGCTTACAAGCTCCACCAAGAACTCGGTTTTCCGGTGCCGGTTTTGTTGCGCACTGCCGCCGCGTGGCAAAGCATCATCACACAAAATCCCTTCATCATCGCCGAGCCTCACTTAGAAACGACACATTTACACGCCACTTTTTTGCAGCAAATGCCCGCGCCCGCCCTCTGGCAACAACTTCAACAACAAAGTGCGGTGCATTTTGAAAATACTCCCGACCGTTGGCAAGCCGCCGAAAATATGCTTTATTTGTATTGCCCGCAGCCTTATCATCAAACGCCTTTTTCGCCGGCTTTTTTGGAAAAACATTTAAAAGTTGCCACTTCTACACGCAACTGGAACACAGTGCTGGCATTGAAAAAGATGTTGTAAAAATGAATGATTATTAGGTAATGATTGATTTTTAATTATAAATAACAAATGAAATAACTAATTTAACATCAATATTTTATAAAAATAAATAGTATAAATTAATTCTGCTCGTGTATTTATTCTTTCAATTAAAAGTTGAAAATATTTTTTGGGGGTTAAAAAATTTATGCTGTTTTTTTATTTTGATAAGGCTCAAAGTTGGGAATTTCTTTTTTTTATCATCATCAAAATTTTTATATTTATAATTTTGAAAAAATGTATCGTAATCGGCGGCGGTGCGGCAGGATTTTTTGCTGCTATTGCGTTGGCGGAGCATAGCGACTGGCAAGTGACCATCGTGGAGCGCGGGCGCGAAGTGCTTCAGAAAGTGAAAATTTCGGGCGGCGGCAGGTGCAATGTCACCAATGCCCTGAGCGACCCCGCTTTGCTCGTACAGCATTATCCGCGCGGCGCACGCGAGTTGTTGAGCGTATTTCGGCGTTTTGGCACAGACCAAACGCGCCAATGGTACGAAGCACACGGCGTAGCCCTCAAAACCGAAGCAGATGGCAGGGTGTTTCCGCATAGCAACCGTTCGCAAAGCATTGTGGATTGTTTGGTGAATAGTGCGCTGCAAGCGGGTGTGCAAATACGCACACAACATTCGGTGGAGCAGATTACAGCACCGACCGCGCCGCAGACAGATTGGAAAATACAACTTCAAAACGGCGAAATATTAACCGCCTCCGCCCTTATTGTAGCGGGCGGCAGCAGCGAGCGTTTATGGCAACTGCTGGCACAATTAGGGCATCGTATTGTTGAGCCTGTGCCTTCTTTGTTCACTTTTTCCATTGCCGCATCACCTTTCAGCGATTTGTCGGGCATCAGCGTGCAGCAAGTACAAGTGTGGCTCAAAAACGCTGTCGTTTCTTCTTCTGCCAAAACGAAGCCTCACCCGCAAGAAGGGGCTTTGCTTTTTACGCACAAAGGCGTGAGCGGTCCGCGGTATTGCGGCTGTCGGCGTGGGAAGCTCGCACCTTGCACGCCCTGCAATATCGCGGCGTGTTGTGCATCAATTTTTTGCCCGCTTTGTCGGCGGAAGCGACCCTGCAGCATTTGCAGCACTACAAACAACAATACGCCAAAAAACAAATCACCGCATCATCTCCTTTTGAGGCGTTGGCGTTGCGATTGTGGCAGCGACTGTGCGCCATGGCGGATATAGATGAACGGTTGCAGTGGGCAAATTTGCCGAAGCAGCATCTGCATCGTTTGGTGGGGCTGCTGCGGCAAATGGAATTGGATATTTCGGGCAAAAATACTTTTAAAGAAGAATTTGTGACCTGTGGGGGAGTGGCTTTGGAGGAGGTAAACTTTAAAACGCTGCAGAAGCCGCCTGCACCCGACTTTGTATTTTGCGGGTGAAATATTGGATATAGATGCCATTACGGAGGGTTCAATTTTCAGGCGGCCTGGGCAACGGCTTTTATAGCGGGAACAGCTTTGGCGAAGACGTAGGAAGTAGGGTTGGCGATAGTTCTTGTAAAGTTTCGCTGTGCTTTTTTGTCCATTTAATATGGTATTTTATAGACAATTTGACTAACTTTGTGCCTTTAAATTCGGATAATAGCGAAGAATATAAAAAAACTCCGTGAAGAACGGAGATGGATGCAAAAGGAAGTCGCCAACGCAGTTGGGGGGTATCCTTCCAACTATTCCAAAATGGAAAAGGGCGAAAGAGAATTTGAAAGTGGAAGACAAAACCGCTAATAAAAAAGTACAGTTGATTTCTCAACTGGATGAAGAAGATAAAAACGCAGTCTGTCGCATTATGTATGCTCACTAAAAACAAGTTTCAGACTTTCTTTGAACAAAACATTGCAGTAAAATAATTTTGATATGCTTACAATACATCCGCAATACATCACAGACAACGAAGGTAAAAAAATATCTGTGGTACTTTCTTTAAAGGATTTTAAAGCCATTATGGAAGAATTAGAAGAGTTGGAAGATATAAAGCTTTATGACGAAGCCAAAAAATCCAATGAGCCTTCTATCCCTATTGATGATGCCTTTAAAATGATTGAAGCTAAACGTAAAGCGAAGTAATGGCTTATAATGTAGTCTTAAAAAAACAAGCCATTAAAGCTCTTGAAAAAATCAATGAGCCGTATTATTCCAATATCAAGGAAGCTATTTACAGCCTTGCCGATAATCCAAGACCATCAGGATATAAAAAAGCTAAAAGGCAGAGATGCTTATCGTATCCGTGTGGCTGATTACCGCATTATCTACGATATTTTTGATGATGTCCTTTTGGTAGATGTCATTGACCTTGGACATAGAAAAGATATTTATGAGTAAAGATAAAAGCCCCGAATCGGGGCTTTATCGGGAGTGTAAAATAAACTGTGTCAATTTTTTATAACTTTCTGATTATCAATATCAAAATTTGGCTTTAGCATAGTTTAATTTACACTCTCCTTTTATCTTATAATATTTCTTCAACTATACCTTCTCCCATTGGTTCAACACCTTCACTAAAAACAAACCGTTTACCTGTTTCAAAATCTTCTCCTAAGTATTTTCTACTGATAAAGGTTATATTGACTTGCCCTTCTTCTCCGTACAAAATTCATCTCTATCAATTAAATCTATCTTTCCCGATGTTTTCATTTCATCAATGAAATTAAAACATAGGTCTGTAGCCACTTTGGAAAGGTGTTTTACGGCTACCTTTATATAATTTGATATTTGCTTTTACCTAACCACGGGCTAAAATTTACTGGTGTACCTTTTAATAAATAATTTATTACTTGAATCTACTATTCATAACTAAGTGCTTCCAACAGGAAAACCTGAATGCCGTAGGCGTAAAATCATTGTAGAAAAAATGATACCCAAAAATCCAAATCCCTTTTGGGGTAAAATCTGCTTAATCTGTATTTTTAGCTGCAAATAAATAACAATAAAAAACCGGATAATTCGGATAAAAATACACGAGAGCGAATGATTTCTTATTAAATGCACATAATAAAACCAGCATAATTAAGTTTATATAGCACCGCAAAACAATTTTAAATCACTTAATAACAACAAAAATAATCCGATGAAAAAAAATACTTTTTGTACTGTTTTATATAGTTATGGCGGTTTCTCTGTCGGCGCAAAGCCCCTGCGACACCGCCGAAATACGCCAATTGTTCAGGAAATATGCCTCTTATCGGCTTATCCATAATTTTGACCAAGCTACTACTGAAGCCTATAGCGATGTAATAAAAAATAATTAATTTAGACTCCGATTGCTTTATGGCGGCAATCAAGATTTTCATTCAGAAGAATATCCGGATCTCCAAGAGTCTTTGTATGGGGCGTTTATAATAGGAAAAAATGAAAAAGGCAATGTGGAAGAAATGCAGAAACTCATAGAATTGTATATGCTCAACAGACCCAACCACCTGCCCTTAATAGAGCGAAGCTCTTACCTCACCGAAAAAACAAAACAAATGGCTTTTGAACGCCTGTTGCCGCGTTTGAGCCAAAAAGAAGAAATAGGGTCAAACATAGATTTGCTATCGTTTATGAATGATAAGGAGGTGATACCGATTTGCAGGCAAAAATAGACTATGCCGAATCAGAATACTACAATAAAATATTGCCCAATACTCCACCAAACCCGACACAATACTCGATAGCGTAGAATATTATGAATTTCAGTTAGATTCCGTAGGATACTATTACCAATACAACACCGTACCCCATAAATTGATAGCACCCAACGAGAAACTGATTTTGGCAAATATGGGCAATGAGCAATATGAGCAGGAATGGATAGCAGCACTGCGTGAAGATGGACCTTGTAAGGCATCGCGCTACGACAACGAAAGATATTTTAAATGCCTGAGAACGCGCAAATGTATAGAGTTGTTATTGGAGTTTTTAGACACAGAGGATATGGAAAATCGCGGCTGTAGTCTTCGCGTAAAGGGGTAACATAACGTATGCAGAAGATCACGAGTACCGCTGTGCTTATGATGCAGCCTCGATTTTATCGGAAATGGTGGAGGGTTTTCCTGAGTTTCGGAAGATATGAGAATACGTTTGGATTTTACGAAGCAATGGTTTGCCGAACACCCCGATTATGTCATTATCAAATGATGATCTTTCAACTTACACACTTTGTGGGAGAGTGTCTCCTCAGAGCTTGAGCGGCACTCCTCAGAGCTTGAGCGGCACTCCTCAGAGCTTGAGCGGCACTCCTCAGAGCTTGAGCGGCACTCCTCAGAGCTTGAGCGGCACTCCTCAGAGCTTGAGCGGCACTCCTCAGAGCTTGAGCGGCACTCCTCAGAGCTTGAGCGGCACTCCCCAGAGCTTGAGCGGCACTCCTCAGAGCTTGGTAGGCACTCCTCAGAGCTTGGTGGGCACTCCTCAGAGCTTGGTAGGGCACTCCTCAGAGCTTGGTAGGCACGCACCAATGCTTGGTGGCACGCCACCAATGCTTGGTAGGCACGCACCAATGCTTGGTGGGGCACTCCTCAGAGCTTGGTGACACTCCTCAGAGCTTGGTAGGCACTCCTCGGGCTTGGTGGGCACTCCTCAGAGCTTGGTGGGCACTCCTCAGAGCTTGGGGTAGGCACTCCTCGGGCTTGGGGCGCACTCCTCAGAGCTTGGTAGGCACTCCTCAGAGCTGGTGGCACCCTCAGACTTGGTAGGCACTCCTCAGAGCTTGGTGGGCACTCCTCGAGCTTGGTAGGCACTCCTCAGAGCTTGGTGGCACCCTCAGAGCTTGGTGGGCACTCCTCAGAGCTTGGTAGGCACTCCTCAGGCTTGGTAGGCACTCCTCAGAGCTTGGTAGGCACTCCTGAGCTTGGTGGGGCACGCACCAATGCTTGGTAGGCACGCACCAATGCTTGGTAGGCACGCACCAATGCTTGGTGGCACGCACCAATGCTTGGTAGGCACTCACCAATGCTCGGTAGGCACTCACCAATGCTCGGTAGGCACTCACCAATGCTCGGTAGGCACTCACCAATGCTCGGTAGGCACTCACCAATGCTCATTAGGCACTCCCCAATGCTCAGTAGGCACTCACCAATGCTCGGTAGGCACTCACCAATGCTCGGTAGGCACTCACCAATGCTCGGTAGGCACTCACCAATGCTCGGTAGGCACTCACCAATGCTCGGTAGGCACTCACCAATGCTCGGTAGGCCTCACCAATGCTCGGTAGGCACTCACCAATGCTCGGTAGGCACTCACCAATGCTCGGTAGGCACTCACCAATGCTCGGTAGGCACTCACCAATGCTCGGGTAGGCACGCACCAATGCTCGGTAGGCGCGCACCAATGCTCGGTAGGCACGCACCAATGCTCGGTAGGCACTCACCAATGCTCGGTAGGCACTCACCAATGCTCGGTAGGCACTCACCAATGCTCGGTAGGCACTCACCAATGCTCGGTGGGCACTCACCAATGCTCGGTAGGCACTCACCAATGCTCGGTAGGCACTCACCAATGCTCGGTAAGCACTCACCAATGCTCGGTAAGCACTCACCAATGCTCGGTAAGCACTCACCAATGGTTGGTAAGCACTCCTCAGAGCTTGAGCGTTCCAACTTTGTCAAAATTTGAGGCTTTGTCAAAGTTAAAAACTACTCCCTCAGAGCTTGAGCGTTCCAACTTTGTCAAAATTTGGAATTTGTCAAAGTTAAAAACTACTCCTCAGAGCTTGAGCGTTCCAACTTTGTCAAAATTTGAGGCTTTGTCAAAGTTAAAACTGCTCCTTACCCCCACTTACGCCCTCGAAAAGGGGAACGCACTCCCAATGCCGCACAAACAGCGTTTTTTACTTTCAAACTAAAAACCTGCATTTCCTTCCGAAAATTTCCCTGAGAAAACTTATTTTTGTGGCGGCAAGTACCCCAAACCCTTTGCCTGTTTTTTATTATGCATCTTAATTCTCGGAGCCGAAAATCATCGCCGTAACTGATTCAATATTTATTGTGCAGGCTGCTGCCGAAGCGCAATGGCGCATCACCAGGCGATTTGAGCCTCGAACAAGCCGCCGCCAAATTATCGCACCCCCTGCGGCGAAGCCGTGTTTTGATATTCATAACGAAAGTTCACCGCCGAGGAATATGTGTCGCAAAGCCGATATTGCAGTATCTTTGCTGCCCGCCACGCTAACACACTCGTAGCCGGGCGAATGTTTGGAAACACTTGGCGCACATTTGGTGACGGCTTCTTATATCACCGCCGAAGCCGCCGCTTTGGACGAAGCCTTCCGTGCCGCCGGCTTGTTGTTTATGGGCGAATTGGGATTGGATCCGGCAATTGACCAATTCGCTATTATGGAATTGCTGCACCGCCTGCGCGGGCAAGGCGCACAATTGCACGCTGTCAGTCGCTATACCCGGCACTCATCGCGCCCGAAAGCGATACCAACCTCAAAGCACTACAAGTTACTCGGGGCTCCGATGAATGGTACTCGCCGGACAGGGGCGTATCGCGCTATTTGCACGAGGGGCGATCAAATCACCTGCTATCGCCGTTTGTTTGAAAATTATTGGGTGCACCCCATTGCGGGCATCGGCGATGTGAAATTTATGCCATTCGCAATTCTTTAGGTTAAGGTGCGTTATATGGTTTGGACGGTATTGCTACTTTGTTGGTGCGCGGCACTATTCGCTATCGCGGGTATTGCGATGCGTGGAACGCCATTGAACAGTTGGGATTGGCGGAGAAGTACATTTAAGAGCCCAGATACCGCCGCACTCACTTCAGGTGCTTTTACGGCATCTTTGTGCCCGAACAATACAGCGCATTTATCCTTTGAAAAAGCAGTGGCGCAGTTGCTGGCAATTGCCCCCGATAGCGAAGTAATGCGACAATTAGAGTGGTTGGGTTTGTTTTCGGAGGAACGTACCTTTGCAACAAGCCGCTACGCCTGCGAAATTATGTGTGCGACCCTTTTGCTCCAATGGCAACTGCAAACCACGACCGCGATATGGTAGTGATGCGCGTAACGAATAGAATATACATTGGAGGGGTAAGCGGAGTAGTTTGTTGTCGTCTTTGCTGGTAAAAGGGGAAGATGAAGCACATGGCGGTGACTGCCAAAACGGAGGGTTTGCCCGCCTTTATGCTTGCAAAACGTTTGGCGCAGGGCAAGATAACATTGCGCGGAGCATATTCGTGCAAGTAGGAGGAGGTGTATATTCCGTTTTGGAGGAGTTGAAACAGCACGGCATGCTTTTGTAGAGCGGAGGAAGAAGTGAAGGAATTCAATATATCATTCAAAAAAAATTGTAACTTCACGGCTCACCTTTTATAATAAAGAAACTATGGACGAAAATGTTGTGTATGCAGGGGAGCGGTTGATATGTGCGGAAATGCAGGTCATTCTTTACTTTATTGAGTTTGTTTGCTGCCCTGCCTCGCTGCCGTTTCTATATTTATTCGTTTCGCAGCAGCCAAAGCAGCGAACAGGAGTCGTGGAAAAACTCTCACGCCGGGCTTTCCCATTTAACGCCCCTCGCTGTGTTCGGCATTACGGTAGTGTCGTTTTGACGATTTTTAATCATTATTTGAATATCAGTTGTGTGGCAACATTCTTCTTGCGATTTGCCTTTTAAATATATGTGCTTTTTTCCCTGCTTTTGGGAAGGGCAGGAGGGGAGTTTTTGTTGTAGAGTTTTTGCACGTCTGTTATTGGCGGGGGTGATAGCGGCGTGGGCGAGTGGAAACTCCCGTAATAACATTTGAAGGCGTGAGCGTGATGCAGTCTTTCTGGCTATGCTCATCGGGATTTGGCGTGTTCGGCTACAAAATCGGCGTCAGCAGTCCTTTTATTTTGATGCGCGAACAATCGCCTTCGTTGCCTTTTTTTATGAATCCCGACTATGTCGCTCATCAAAGATGGCAACTGACTCAATCCACTGCTCCAAAACTACGGTTGATTCACCCCGCCGGCGGTGCTGTTTTGGGCTTTGCGGGCAAGCACTTTCCTTTTGCTTACGGCTTGTGGCTGTTTTGGCGGCGTACTTTTGACCAAAGTTTCGTGTTGCCCACTTGCGCTGGTCGCTGGCTGGCTTATGGGGTGCTGGGCGTGGGTATTTTGATGGGGGTGCTTGGGCGCATGAATCGCTGAGTTTTGGAGGCGTTCTTTGGGCTTGGGACCCGCGTAGAAAATGCCTCATTAAGTGCCTTGGATTTTCGGCATTGCAGGTATTCATACTTTATTGGCGTATAAATATTCGGGACGCGCTGCGTACTTATATCTTTTTATTCGGCAACTTTTGGTTGGTGCTCTGTTCCACTTTTCTCACCCGAAGCGGCGTGCTCGGCTTCTCCGTACACGCTTTTACCGATTCCTGGGTATGTCAGGGCAGTTGTTGGTTTTTATGCTCTCCTTTTATTTTGTTTTCAGCTTTTATTCGGCAAGGCTGAAAAAGTTATCGCCGCCGAAGAAGAACAGACCTACTCGCGCGAGTTTTGGATGTTTGTGGGAACTTTGCTCATCAGGTATTGCTCGCTACTTTGGTTGCTATTGATGCTTCTTGGCTGTTATCAATAAAATATTCGGTACAGGGCGTGTTATCATTGACCCCCGTGAGCCACTACAACCGCTATTCTATCTGGTTTGCGGTGGGCATCGGGCTGCTGGCGGCAATGACGCAATATTCTTTATACAAAAAAGCCTCCCCGGCGTTGGTGCTGCGCTCGGTTGGCGGTCAGTGGCGGTCGATGCTTTGATAACCGCTATTGTGATGTATTTTGCCCGTTTTGAGGTTTTGCTAAGTGTGCTCGATTTTTCAATTCGGTAGAAATTCCCTTCATCGCTGCCTTTGCTGCTCTTGTTTGGTTCGTGCTTTGCCATTGTTGCTAATTTGTATTATCTGTTGGCAGTATTGAACGACAAAACTAAAAGTAGCAGGCGGATCAATAGCACTATGTGGGTTTTGGATTGATGTTGCTCGGCGTTTTGTTGTCGTCGGGATTAAAAGTGCTTTCTATCAACAATACGGTGGATTTTCAAGGTGTAAAGACTGAACAGTTTAAGCGGAAAGTATTTTTACTGCGTAAAATGTAGCCGTACAAATGGGCGTGTTGGGTGACGTATCAGCGCGACTCCATCAATCGTCCCGATACTTGTTACGAAATATTATACGAAAAAGAAAAAAAATATGGAAGATGCGGCCAAAGCGTCAGGGAAGCTGTATCCTTATGCGCAGGTAAATCCGAAAATGGGACTGCTCTCAATCCTTCCGCAAACATTATCTCCACCAAAGATATTTTTACGCATATTTCCTCCATTCCGCAGCCCGACGAAACCGAAAACGGCGAGTTGCTCAGTGAAGGATGAGATTGGCGGTGGGCGATACTTTGGTGACCACCAGCGCGCTGATTATTTTACAAAAGTAAATGCCAGCCACCCACGAACAATATTTGCCACTGCTTAATGATATTGCGGCATCGGCGATATTGGAGGTGCGCACACCGAAAAACCTATCCGCGCGAGCACTTTATTTTATTCGCAACAATACGGAAAACCGCCTCCAAGCTGGCGAAGAAAACCTTTAGGGCTTACGCTGCGCTTTGAAAGAATATTCCCCGAAAAGGAAGAAGTGCTCATAAAGCCGTTACCCGCACCAAGCCGCAGGAATATATAATAATGAAAGCCATTCAGTTTCCGCATATCAATTTGTTGTGGATTTGGGTTGTATAGTAATGGCGATAGGTTTTATGATGGAGCCTTTAGCAACAGTATGCCGAAAGTAAAGACAGCGCACTGCTCCGCTGCTTAAAGCCCGCAGTGGGCGGCGCGCGATAAAGAAAATAATATGTAGCTTTGCCTGATTTTTGACGATACATACCGCAAAAAAATATGAAATGTAAACCGCTTGCTTATCAGTCGCCTGAATACGGGGCTATGTTGGATTTGCGCTTCTTATCGCGTGTTGCGCCGCCCTTTGGGTTGGAATTTGATGAGGGAGCAGTTGGCACAGGAATGACGGAAGCTTTGGCTTTTTGACGGCGATACCCTCATCGGCTGCTTTATTTTGACCAAGAAGAAAATAGGATACTATCGCATACGGCGAGTGGCGGTAGAGCGGGGATGGCGAAGACAGGGGCATCAGCGAAAACAATGATGCTTTTTTGCAAATTATGGGCGCAAAAAGGAGCAAAAACATTGTGCTGCCACGCCCGCGAGTCAGTGGCGTTGTTTTACGACCGCCTGGGCTACGACATCATCGGCGACCTCTTTTATGAAGTGCGTATTCAGCATTATTATATGGAAAGACGCTGGAGTAAAAGGGATTGGAAAGGTGTTTTTTTATAGGGACTATTTTTGTAAAAAAGATAAACTATGTATGTGTTGTTTTTTTTAAATTTGCTTTTAATTTTAAAAAAATACTACTGTTTCCAAAGCGGTATCTCTATCACAATCATATTCCCGCCATCAGGTCGAAGCTTCTCTGCATTCAATAAACAGGTGGAGAAAATCGGCGGTTGATTCTTTTAAAAAACTTGA